>NZ_JAUHQA010000064.1 GCF_030418295.1 Demequina muriae | reverse complement strand
CATCGTCTGGATTGCCGCGCTGCCGGCGATCGCCAGCTTCATCAAGGGCAGCCTGATCGGCACCGGCTTCATGGGCATGCACGTGCGCACGCCGATCGGCACGGGCATCGGCGCCATGGTGCTGCAGTACCTCCTGTCGCTGGCCGTCGCCTACGTCATGGCGCTGGTGATCAATGCGCTGGCCGGCACGTTCAATGGCCAGAAGGACATGGTGCAGGCGCTCAAGACGGTGGCCTACGCCTGGACCGCCTCGTGGGTTGCGGGCATCGCGGTGATCATTCCGTGGATCGGCTGGCTGATCGCGGTCGCCGGCGCCATCTACGGCATCTACCTGCTCTACCTGGGCCTGCCCTTCACCATGAAGTGCCCACCCGAGAAAGCGGGCGGCTACACGGCGTTGGCGGTCATCATCGCCATCGTGCTGAGCTGGGTCGTCGGCCTGATCGTGGCGGGCGTGATCGGTACCGCGGTCTACACCGGCGCGGCCATGACCGGCACCC
>NZ_JAUHQA010000063.1 GCF_030418295.1 Demequina muriae | reverse complement strand
CGCACCCGGGCCATCATCTGCTCGCGATGAACGTGCACACCTGGCTGACTGTGCATTACATCCAGGTGCCGCTTTTTGCCCTGTCGGCGTTTTCCGTGGCGGCCCTGGTGGATACGCAAACCGGTGTCTCCGCGCAGCTTTGCCGGATGGCGTTATTCGTTTTCGCCCTGTGCTTCGTGGTTTTCGACACCGCCGCAGGCCTGGTGGTGGGCAGTCTCGTGGAAGCGGCGCATGCTTCCGGGACGCCCGCTGCATGGCAGGCGCCAATCAATGCCGTATGGACACATCCGATCCTGGGAGGGACCAACCATCCCTTGCTGGCGTTGATCGGACGGATGGCGCTTTCGATCGGCACGGCATCGGCCGCCGTGTCGCTGTACTGCGCGGGCCGGCCGTGGCGGCCGGTGCTCCTGCTGGCGCTGTCCGGCTGCGTGATGTACGTGTTTCCCGGGCACTCGTGGCCCGGTGGGCCACTGACCTTCGGTGGCATCGCGGTGGCC
>NZ_JAUHQA010000062.1 GCF_030418295.1 Demequina muriae | reverse complement strand
CATGTGTTAAGCATGCCGCCAGCGTTCAATCTGAGCCAGGATCAAACTCTTCACTTAAGTTGTCGACAACCACTCCCTTGCGGGCCTGGCCGTCTATCTTTCTGAAGGGGTTTGTCCCAACGTAAAACGTCATTGCTGACTTGTTTCGTTGAGCCCCTTGCATTGCGTTGGACAGTCATCCATCCACCGCAAGGCGCCCACACAAGTCACCTGCGCACACTGTCAAAGATCAATCACTTGCGACCGATTCCTCGAATCGCCCCGAGACGTTTCGTCCCGGGTGAGCCGCCCATTCTACATTCGTTTCTCTGTCCGTCAACACCCTGTGAGAAGAAAATTCGTCGCAGGAGAAGGGGAGAACCCTTCGCGAGGGCGGCCTCGTCGAAGGGGCGAGAATCATAGCGCCGCGCGCGAGCACTGTGAAGGGGGCGTGGAGTTTTTTTTGAACCCGTTGGGGTTGGGTTCAACCGCTACACTCGAACGCTCACTACATCTGGACCGAGC
>NZ_JAUHQA010000061.1 GCF_030418295.1 Demequina muriae | reverse complement strand
GCAGCACCAGCAGCAGCGGATCGGCGCCTTCGCGCGTGGCCTGGAGCGCCGCCGCCGCGATCGCCGGCGCCGTGTTGCGCCCGACCGGCTCCAGCAGGATCGCCGAGGGCACGCAATCGACCTGGCGCAGCTGCTCGGCCACCATGAAGCGGTGCTCCTCGTTGGCCACCACCATCGGCGCGGCCGAGGCCAGCGGCGCGATGCGCAGCCAGGTCGCCTGCAGCATGGTGTCCGAGCCTGCCAGCGGCAGGAACTGTTTCGGATACGACTCGCGCGACAACGGCCACAGGCGCGTGCCCGAGCCACCCGAAAGAATCACCGGAACCATCCACTTCTCCATCCGCCTGACGCCCCCGTCGGCTCTCCCGCGGGAGAGGGCGGACGCGAAAAGCACATGATGCCCTGTAGCGGCGAAGCCTGCGCGTGCGCCTAGGCGACCAGCGCACCGGCGCCCTGCAGATACCACGCGCACATCTGCTCGATCCCGTCGCGCAGCGGCATGCA
>NZ_JAUHQA010000060.1 GCF_030418295.1 Demequina muriae | reverse complement strand
CGGCCGATTTCGATGCGGCGAAACTCGGTTTGGCACCGCCGCTCGCACAGCTCGCGCTGGATGGCCAGGTGCTCGATTTCGGCACCACCGCCGTGACCGGGCCGCTGCGTTACGTGCGCGCGGGTCACCGGATCGCCCTGGTACCGCTGCGTTACACACCCCGCCCGGCCACGCAGAACGCCGAACGCATCCACTGATCCCGTAGGAAGGCGCCGGGCGCTTGTGGCGTGGACGCGGCGGTCCCATATGAAACGGATCGAAGACCGAAGGAGCGCGCGATGAGCGAGCAGGTGATGGGTGTGTTCGGCATGGGCGTGATGGGACGCAGCCTGGCGCTGAACATCGAAAGCCGCGGCCACGCGGTCTCCGTCTACGACCACGACGGCGCCTTCACCGACCATGTCATGGCGACCCATCCCGACCGCCGCCTGGTGCCCTTCCACGAGCTGCCCGCCTTCGTCGCGTCGCTCGAGCCGCCCGACGGGCTCACCAACGCCGTGGGGCT
>NZ_JAUHQA010000059.1 GCF_030418295.1 Demequina muriae | reverse complement strand
AACACTGCGTCGAACGGCACGTCGCGCGCGATCAGCTCCGACATGGCCGTATGGCCGCACAACTGCGTGCTCTCGGCGTCTACCTGCAAGGCCTCGTCCACATCCAGCCCGGCCTGCTGCAGTGCGTCTGCGTAACCCCGATAACGCTCGAAAAACTCCGGATAGTGGCTGGAGGCGTCGCCCAGGAAGGCGATCCGCCGGCAGCCCTGCTCGATGAAGTGCCGCGCCACCGCCTGGCCGCCGCTGAAGTTGTCGCAACCGACCGACACGCCCGGCTGGTCCTGCTGCACCGCGCCCCACCGCACGAAACGCGTGCCGATCGCCACGAGCTTTTCCAGCCGCGCACGATAAGCCAGGTAGTCGCCATAGCCGAGCAGGATGATGCCGTCGGCCTTCTTGCTGTCGGCGTAGTCGGCGTGCCAGTCGGTGGAGAACTGCTGGAATGACACCAGCAGGTCGTAGCCCTGCTGCGCGCAGGCGCGGGTGATCGAGCCGAGCATCGAAAG
>NZ_JAUHQA010000058.1 GCF_030418295.1 Demequina muriae | reverse complement strand
AACGCTGGAGTTAAGCGGTGGCGTAGCCGTCCGCCTTGAACGAATTGTTAGACGCCGCAGCTACCTTGGCAGAGCTCGTGGAACCACTCCGGCCATGCGTCGTGCTCGGCGTAGTGGAGCACGACTGCAGAGCGTTGAGCTCTGCTCATTACAGTACTCCACTTGCCAAGGACCTCATCTTTGATGATGTGAATTTCTAGGAAGTACTCGTAGCCAGCTGCCTTGACGTGGCTTGGAAGGCCGCCCTCGTCGTCGAGACGGACGAGCATTGCGTCTGAGCTCTCGCGCCATGGGCGGCGCGCAACGATGCACAGGTCGTCTGCTGCCGACTCTAGGTGAGCGAAAATTTCGCCGAGGGTCATAGACGTCTAACGCCCGAATTAAGCGGCGGCGGAGCCGTCCGCTTGAATGAAGAGTTAGGGGCTTGCGCCGCGCCATGCTTGGGCGACTGTGCCGGTGCAACCGCGAGCCCCACCAAGCGCAACGCTAGCAGCTTTGGATGCCTGGA
>NZ_JAUHQA010000057.1 GCF_030418295.1 Demequina muriae | reverse complement strand
AGCGTGACCAGGTCGCCGTCGCCGGCCTCGCGGAAGTCGACCACCGTGCGCATCGCGCTCATCTCGTCCGCCGGATCGTCGTAGCGGCCCGAAAGCCGGTCCAGCCGATACAGCGGCGGCAGGCCGGCGAGCACGGCGGGCAGCTTCCACTTCAATACCAGTGCCTCGATGCGCCAGGCGTCGCCGGCCAGGGCCACGTCGCGACGCTGGCCGTCGGGCCAGGTCAGCGTGAGCGCCCAGCGCTGCGGCGAGAGGATGCGTGCGTCGACGCTCACCACCGGGGCTTCCTCGCCGAGCAGGCGGTAGCCGCGCAGGCTCCACCCGGCACCGGCCAGCAGCACCGCCAGGCCCAGGCCCACCAGCAGGAACAGCGTGCGCAGGATCGCCGCGAACGGACGTCGCGCCCGCAGGCGGCGGCCGAGCGCGGCCAGTTGCACCAGCGCGAACAGCAGCGCCAGCGCGGCGAGGATCCACAGCAGGGTACTCGGCAGCTGCAACAGCGTGGCCC
>NZ_JAUHQA010000056.1 GCF_030418295.1 Demequina muriae | reverse complement strand
ATCCGTCCCTTGAGCCCGATGGTGGTGTCGCCGGTGTACATGCCGCGGCCCACGCCATAGCGCGCGAACAGCGCATTGAGCTTGGCCAGTAGTTGATGCCCCGGCAGGCGCTCGCCGTCGAGGCTCACCGCCTCGCCGCGCTCGAAGCCGAGCTTCACCGCCAGCGGTTCGGACGGCCATTGAGCGCGCGGCTTGCACCAGCCGCGCGCTCCCTCGCCGGGCGCCTGCCACTTGTCGATCTCGCCGCCGGACATGGTCACGCCGAGCAGGTTCTCGTTGATGGTGTACGCCTGCTGCTTGGCGCGCACGCCGAAGCCGCGCTCTTCCAGGTACT
This sequence comes from Demequina muriae, assembly GCF_030418295.1. NCBI lineage: Bacteria > Bacillati > Actinomycetota > Actinomycetes > Micrococcales > Demequinaceae > Demequina > Demequina muriae. The sequence goes on along the minus strand of NZ_JAUHQA010000056.1, from coordinate 178 downwards.
TCTGCTCGTAGGCGCGCGTCTGCGTGTGCTGCTTCTGGATTTCCCGGATCGGCGCCACGATGCGGTAGTCGCCCAGCGCCTTCACGGCCAGATCGAAGCGCACCTGGTCGTTGCCCATGCCGGTGCAGCCGTGCGCGATGGCGTTGGTACCCAGTTCGGCACAACGCGCGAGCGCCGC
>NZ_JAUHQA010000055.1 GCF_030418295.1 Demequina muriae | reverse complement strand
CCGCTCGTTCCGCGTGCGCCAGCAGCGCACCACGGTGTTCGACGGACCCTTCGCGGAAACCAAGGAATACCTGGCCGGCTTCAACCTGATCGAGGCGGACGACCTCGATCACGCCATGCGCATCGCGCGGACTTTCCCGTGGGCTCGCATCGGTGCGATCGAGGTGCGCCCGGTGCGCGACATGGAGGCGGTGCGCCAGCGCGTGGGCGCCTGAAACGCCGGCCAAAAAAAAGGCCGCGTCCTGCACTAGGGACGCGGCCACGAAAAACCGAGCCACTGCCAAGCAGATCGGAACCTGCGGCGGAGGACCGCGAGGCCCGGGCACGATAGGCGACCGCCGTCTCAGGAGTTCGGACGCCGCGTCGCCGGCGGATCATTCGCCATTGGCGCCTCCTTCACTCGTCCGCCATCTTCGCCGCAAGGGCGTGGCCGGTTGTTCAGCGTCTGCACGTTTCCCGGTCGGCCGGCTCACGTGCCCTGAACGGGGGAGGCGCGCACGATGGCAAGCACCCTC
>NZ_JAUHQA010000054.1 GCF_030418295.1 Demequina muriae | reverse complement strand
CGCGCCTATTCCATCGCCAGCGCGAGCTGGGAGGAACACCTCGAGTTCTTCTCGATCAAGGTGCCCAACGGCCCGCTGACCTCGCGCCTGCAGCACCTCAAGCCCGGCGACCCGCTGGTGGTCAGCCGCAAGTCCACCGGCACGCTGGTGCTCGACGACCTCAAGCCCGGCCGGAACCTGTACCTGCTCGGCACCGGCACGGGCCTGGCCCCGTTCATGAGCATCATCCGCGACCCGGCGACCTACGAACGCTACGAGAAGATCGTGCTCGCCCATGGCGTGCGCCAGGTCAGCGACCTGGCCTACGCCGACTACCTCGAGCGCGAACTGCCGCAGCACGAGTACCTGGGCGAACTGGTGCGCGAGAAGCTGATCTACTACCCGACCGTCACCCGCGAGCCCTTCCGCAACCGCGGCCGCATCACCGACGCCATCGTCGACGGCGTGATGAGCCAGGTCACCGGCCTGCCGCCGCTCAGCCCGGACACCGACCGCGTGATGCTGTGCGGCAGCCC
>NZ_JAUHQA010000053.1 GCF_030418295.1 Demequina muriae | reverse complement strand
ACGACGGCATCGACGCGCTGTATGACGCCGGCGATTTCGCCGAGGTTACCCGCCGCTTCGTGTTGATGGCGGACCTGGTCAACGGCCACATCGCGGCCACCGCGCCCTGGACCATGGCCAAGGACGAGTCGCGCCGCGCCGAACTGCACCAGGTGTGCTCGTTCGCGCTCGCCGCCTTCCGCCTGCTTGCCGGCCTGCTCAAGCCGATCCTGCCGGCCACCGTGGCCGCGGCGGAAGCTTTCCTGCAGGCGCCAATTGCCGACTTCGACGACGCCCGCGCGGAACTGCACAGCCACGCGATCGGCCCGTTCGAGCCGCTGCTCGCGCGCATCGATCCGAAGCGCATCGAGGCCATGATCGACGCGTCCAGAGAATCGCTCGCGCCCGCTCCGGCGGCCGCGCCCAAGTCATCCAAGGAAACCCGCAAGCCCATGACCGAGCCAGCAGCACCCGCCACCGACACGCCCGCCACCATTGCCATCGACGACTTCGCCAGGCTCGACCTGCGCATCGGCAAG
>NZ_JAUHQA010000052.1 GCF_030418295.1 Demequina muriae | reverse complement strand
CCGACTTCATCAATCCTGCAGGCCTGCAGCCCAACGGCGACAACCTGTACCTGGAAACCGCCTCGAGCGGCTCGCCGCAGATCGGCCAGCCGGGCCTCAACGGCCTGGGCACGCTGGCGCAGGGCGCGCTGGAGTCGTCCAACGTCAACGTCGTCGAGCAGATGGTCGACATGATCGAGACGCAGCGGACCTACGAGATGAACTCCAAGGCGATCTCCGCGGCCGACCAGATGCTGCAGTTCCTCACCAACAAGACCTGAGCGTAAGCCGCGATGAGCCTGTTCCGCCTTCCCACCGCTGCCCTCGCGCTGTCGCTGCTCGCCGGCTGCATGGCCATGCCCGCACGCGACGACGGCGAGTGGGCACCGACCCCGCCGATGCAGCCGGAGGTCGCCGCCGCCCCTGCCGACGGCGCGATCTACCACGACAACCAGAACATGGAACTGTTCTCCGATGCGCGCGCGCACCGGGTGGGGGACATCCTCACCATCGTGCTGGTGGAAAGCACCCAGGCCAGCAA
>NZ_JAUHQA010000051.1 GCF_030418295.1 Demequina muriae | reverse complement strand
CCTCTGCTTCGGGCTACTCGATCTCGCCGTAGCCCTTCATCACGTCTTGCGGGCCGCCGTAGTGGTCCTCGGGCAGCTTGCGGATGGTCTGCATCACCTCGTCGGGGGCGTCATTGCGGCGCGCGGCCTCGACGAGGTCCTGCTTTTCGGCCGGGTAGTTCACGCCGGACAGGTACTTCTGCACGTTGGCCGGCGAGTTGCCTCCTAAACCTCGTGTCATGGTCAACCTCCGCGATTACTCGCCGCCCTCGGACTCTTTGCCCTTGTTGATCAGGTCGCGGACGCGGTGTCCGCCCTTGGTGCCGAGCTCCGAGTAGCCCTCGGGACCCAGTTCTTCCTTGCGCGCTTCGCCGCCCTTCTTGCCGATGGCCGAGTAGCCCTCGGGTCCCAACTGTTCCTTGCGGATCTCGCCGCCCTTCTGGCCGGCTTCGCGAACGGTCATGTCGCCCTTGTCGCTGTTCTGGTTCTTCATCGTTGTCTCCTTGGGTGGGGAAAGAAAAAAAGTTGGCGCGGTCGCTGTGC
>NZ_JAUHQA010000050.1 GCF_030418295.1 Demequina muriae | reverse complement strand
CAGGCGTACGACGTGCGCAACCTGATCGCGCTGGACGTCCGGGATTACTGAGCCTCCGGCGCCGGACCCAACCGCTCGCGGACTTTCTGTAGGAGCGCACCTGTGCGCGACCGCCATGCATCACGGTCGCACACGGGTATCGGTCGATGCCGGGGTTGCGCTCCCTGCCTACTCCCAGCTGTTGAGATGCGGCCCGAATCGCTCGCGCTGCTTCTGCACCACGCAGAAGCGGTGGCCGGTGGGCGCCTGCATTACCCACCAGCGCTCGCGGACGAAGGCGATGGCGCGTGCGCCCAGCGCTTCCAGGCGAGCCACTTCGCCGTCGAGATCGTCGGTTTCGATATCCAGGTGCACGCGGCTTTCGTGCGCGACCTTCTGCAGCAGGATGATCGGCTCGTCGTCGGCGGTGGCGAGTGCGGCGTAGCGGCCGTCGCCGTCCTGGTCGGCACCCTCGACGGGCTTGCCCAGCGTGGCGCTCCAGAAGCGGATGGCCGGCTCCAGGTCGTCGAGCTGGCAGTCGAGCA
>NZ_JAUHQA010000049.1 GCF_030418295.1 Demequina muriae | reverse complement strand
GATCGCGCCGGTACCCAGGTCCCAGGAATCGAGGTGGCCGCCAATGGCGACGACCTGGTCGGGATACTTCGCGCCGGTGATCTCGCCGATCACGTTGGCGCCGGTGTATTCGCCCTCGATGCCGCAGTCGAGATCCAGCTTCACCGTGACCGGCTTGCCGTAGGCGAGCACGCGCTCGAGCTGGTCGGCATCGGGGTTGGACAGCGCGGCGGCCGGAATCTTCCTGGCCGGGTCGCGGAAGCCGGTGACGCCGGCGTGCGGCGTGCGGCTCTGCGGATCGGTGCCGGCCGAGCGCAGCAGGAAGCCTGCCGCGCCCTTGGCCTGGGCGATCACCGGGCCCTGCGTGTGGATTGCCGAGCCCATGCCGTAGTCATGGCCGTCCTTGTGCCGCTGCATGCGGAAGCCGATATAGACGATCTTGCCCCTGATGGCGGACGGATCGGCCGCCTTGAGCGCGTCGAGGCTGTCGAACTTCACCACCTGAGCGGTGAGGCCGCCCTTGGGCGTGCCCGGCGAATAGCCCAGC
>NZ_JAUHQA010000048.1 GCF_030418295.1 Demequina muriae | reverse complement strand
CAATGATCGCCTCGGTGATGTCGCGGTCGGCCGGGTTGCGCTCCGCCCCCTGCACGAAACTCTGGTCCATCTTGATCGTCTGCGTGGGCAACTGGCGCAGGTGGCTGAGGCTGGAGAAGCCGGTGCCGAAGTCGTCGATCGCCATGCGGAAGCCGAGCGCCTCCAGCTGGCGCAACTGGCGCAGCGTGTGCTCGGCGTTCTTCATCGCCGCCGACTCGGTGATCTCGAACTCGATCAGGCTCGGGTGCAGGCCGAACTCGCGCAGGGTGCCGAGCAGGCCGGCGACGAATTGCCCGTCCTGGATCTCCTGCAGCGAGACGTTGATCGCCACCGGCACCAGCGGCAGCCCGCGCGCGCGCCACAGGGCGAGCTGGCGCGCCACCTGGCGCAGCACCACGCGGCCGAGCTGGGCGATCAGCCCGCTGCTCTCGGCCAGCGGCACGAAATGCTGCGGCAGCAGCAATCCGCGCTCGGCATGCGGCCAGCGCACCAGCGCTTCCAGTCCGACCACGCGTCGCGTGTCCAGTGC
>NZ_JAUHQA010000047.1 GCF_030418295.1 Demequina muriae | reverse complement strand
AAGCTGGCGCTGGTGGCACTGGCGGCCCTGCTGCGCGAGTGGGGCTTTCCGCTGCTCGATGCGCAGGTCAGCAACCCCCACCTGCTGGGGCTTGGGGCGCGAGAACTACCGCGCGATGCGTTCCTGGCGCAGGTGCGCACGCTGGCGGCGCAGCCGTGCGATCCGTTGCGCTGGCGCAAGGTGGCCCCGCGAGCCGCGGCCGACTGCCTCTAGGCCTGCGCCAGCTCCAGCGACGGGTGCGATTCGGCCATGCCGAGCGCCTTGAGGTCCGCGTAATGGGCGAGGAACAGTTCGACCAGCTGCGGATCGAGCTGGCTGCCGGCCGCCTCGCGCAGGTAGGCCAGCACGTCCTCCTCCGGCCACGCCGGCTTGTAGACGCGCGGGAAGCTCAGCGCGTCCCACACATCCACGATGCTGAAGACGCGCGCGGCGAGCGGAATCTCCTCGCCGCGCAAGCCACGCGGATAACCACCACCGTCCCAGCGCTCGTGATGCGCATAGGGAATGTCGATCGCGCCTCGAAGGAAGTC
>NZ_JAUHQA010000046.1 GCF_030418295.1 Demequina muriae | reverse complement strand
AGGCGCGGCAGCATGGCCATCTGCGCGCGCGACTCGATCTGGAACACGCCGATGGTGTCGGCGCGGCTGATCATGTCGTAGGTCGGCTTGTCGTCCTTGTGGTCCTTGTTGATGCCGGCGATGGTGTAGTCGCCGCGGCCGTTCGCCTTCAACAGGTCGAAGGTCTTGCGCAGCGCCGTGAGCATGCCCAGCGCCAGGCAGTCGACCTTCAGCATGCCCAGCGTGTCCAGGTCGTCCTTGTTCCACTGGATCACCGTACGGCCATCCATCGCGGTGTTCTCCACCGGCACCAGGGTCGAGAGCGGATGCTCGGAAATGACGAAGCCGCCCGGGTGCTGGGAGAGGTGGCGCGGGAAACCGATCAGTTGGACGGTGAGCGCGAGCACCTGGCGGATCAGTGGCGTGTCCGGATCGAAGCCGCGCTCGCGCAGGCGGTCCGACGGTGGGACTTCGCCGCTCCAGCGGTCGAGCGTGGACGAAAGCTCGCCGGCCAGTTCCGGTGACATGCCCAATGCGCGCGCCACGTCGCGGATCG
>NZ_JAUHQA010000045.1 GCF_030418295.1 Demequina muriae | reverse complement strand
GGCGACTACCGGCACTACATGCAGAAGGAGATCCACGAGCAGCCGCGCGCGGTCAACGACACGCTTGAGGCGCGAATCGGCCCGCACGGCGTGCTGCCGAACATCTTCGGCGTCGGCGGCGACGAGCTGCTGGCGAAGGTCAAGGGCATCCACATCATCGCCTGCGGCACCAGCTACCACGCCGGCCTGGTCGCCAGGTACTGGATCGAGGAGCACGCCCGCCTGCCGGTCAGCGTCGAGGTGGCCAGCGAATACCGCTACCGCGACACGGTGGTGCCGGCCGACACGCTGTTCGTGGCGATCTCGCAGTCCGGCGAAACCGCCGACACGCTGGCCGCGATGCGCGAGTCGCGCCATCGCGGCTACCTGGGGACGCTGGCGATCTGCAACGTGCCCGAGTCCTCGGTGGTGCGCGAGGCGGACCTCAAGCTGATGACTCGCGCGGGTCCGGAGATCGGCGTGGCGTCGACCAAGGCCTTCACCACCCAGCTCGCCGCGCTGGCCCTGCTGTGCCTGAAGCTCGCCGAGCAACGCGGGCTCGAC
>NZ_JAUHQA010000044.1 GCF_030418295.1 Demequina muriae | reverse complement strand
AAGCAAGGCTGTACCAGTCGCTGCGGTAGGCGGGGACCAGCCCGGCGGGCAACTGGTCGGCGGCCACTTCGGATGTCCACAGGCGGTCGGCGGCAACGCCGCGGCCGGTGAGCGCCGAGGCGCTGGCCATGCGCTGGTCCCAGGCGATGACGCGGCGCTTGCGGCCGATGATCGCCTTGATCTTGTGCACCGTGCCGGAGCGGTAGTAGTCGTGGGTCAGGCCCTGCTCGCGCGTCCACATCAGGCGCACGGGCTTGTCGACGGCCTTGGCCAGCATCACCGCCTCGGCGACGTAGTCGTGGTCGAGCCGACGACCGTAGCCGCCGCCCACGCGGGGTACTTCGATGGCGATGCGGTCCGGTGCCAGGCCGGTCAGGCGCTGCACCACGGACCAGGCCTGCTTCGGCGCCTGGGTCGGCACCACCAGCGTGGCCTGGTCCTTGTCCAGGCGCACCAGGCAGTTCATCGGCTCGGGCGTGGCGTGGGCGAGCCACGGCTGCACGTAGGTGGCTTCGACGCGGCGCGCGGCCTTGCGGTTGGCGGCCTT
>NZ_JAUHQA010000043.1 GCF_030418295.1 Demequina muriae | reverse complement strand
GCCCAGCTCACCAGCGACGGCGCCCGTCCGATCGACGGCGCACGCTGGTACCAGCGCCTGGCCCAGCGCGTGATGAACTGGCTCTCCCTGCTGACCCGTGCGGGACGTCTCTACGAAGTGGACACGCGGCTGCGTCCGGACGGCTCGAAAGGCCTGCTGGTGAGCAGCCTGGAGGCGTTCGATGCCTACCAGCGCAGCCGGGCGTGGACCTGGGAGCACCAGGCTCTGTTGCGCGCGCGCGCGGTGGCGGGCGATGCGGGTCTGGGGCAGGCACTGGGCGAAGTGCGGCGCGAGGTGCTCGCTGCGCCGCGCGAGCGGGGCGCGGTACTGGCCGAGGTCAGCCAGATGCGCCAGCGCTGGCGGGCGGAGCGGGATCGTTCGGACGAGGCGCGGCTGGATCTGAAGCAGGGGCGTGGTGCGCTGCTGGACATCGAGTTCGCGTTGCAGGGGTTGGTGCTTGCGCACGCGGCCGCTCATCCCCAGTTGCTCGGCCATACGGCGAATGCGTCGTTGATCGATGCATGCCGGCGGGTCGGGTTGCTCGACGAA
>NZ_JAUHQA010000042.1 GCF_030418295.1 Demequina muriae | reverse complement strand
ATCGGCGAGTAGAACCACTTCACGCCGGCGGTGGTGGCTTCGGTCGCGGCCATGTGCGAGAGCTGCTCGACCAGCGCCGTGTCCCACGATGCGGCCAGGCCCAGCGGTACCGGGTAGATGGTGCGATAGCCGTGGATCACGTCCGCGCCGAACAGGATCGGGATGTGCAGGCGGCTGTGCATCGCCGCCTCCTGGAAGGCGCGCGTCTTCTGCGCGCCGACCACGTTGAGCATCGAACCCAGCCGGCCCTGTTTGGCCAGCGCCATGGCGTCGACCTCGGTCCTGGTCTCCGGGTTCGCCGCCAGGGCCGTGTCGCCGCTGGCCGGGGTCGGCGCACTGAAGCCCTGGTCGTTGTACTGCACGAGCTGGCCGATCTTCTCCTCCAGCGTCATCTGCTTCAGTAGCGCATCGACTTTCTTCTCGATCGCCGGCGAAGCCAGTTGGGCGTTCGACGGCGCGGCGGCGTGCGGCAGCGTATCGGCGGTGGCACATCCACAGGCGAGCGTGGCGGCCAGCAGCAGTGCGACGGGATGCAGGCGGAACAGCGGTAA
>NZ_JAUHQA010000041.1 GCF_030418295.1 Demequina muriae | reverse complement strand
CGAGGTGCTCGGCGAGGCGGTGTACGACAAGTTCCCGTTCGTCGAGGGCATGCAGCCGGTCACCACGGATCTGGTGGAGCTGGTGCTCAACCGCACCTGGCGCCCGCAGCTGGCGGTCACCGGCGTCGGCGGCATGCCGGCGCTGGAAAGCGCGGGCAACGTGCTGCGTCCGTTCACCGCGGTCAAGCTCAGCCTCCGCGTGCCGCCGACGCTCAACGGCGCCAAGGCCGGCAAGTTCCTCAAGGAGCTGCTGGAGAAGGACCCGCCCTACGGCGCCAAGGTCAGCTTCAAGCTGGAGAAGGACGGCAGCGGCTGGAACGCGCCGCAACTGTCGGCGTGGCTGGAGAAGGCCGTGGCCGAGGCGTCCGAGCACTACTTCGGCGCGCCGGCGGCCTACATGGGCGAGGGCGGCTCGATCCCGTTCATGGGCATGCTGGGAGAGAAGTTCCCGCAAGCGCAGTTCCTGATCACCGGCGTGCTGGGCCCGCATTCCAACGCACATGGCCCGAACGAGTTCCTGCACATCCCGACCGGCAAGAAGGTCAGCATGGTGGTGGC
>NZ_JAUHQA010000040.1 GCF_030418295.1 Demequina muriae | reverse complement strand
AACAGCACGTGCGGGATGCGCAGCGCGTCGAGCAGCGTGTGGTGCCCGCGGTCGGCCTGCTCGGTGGCTTCCTCCAGCGCCGGCAGGCGGAACAGGTACACCAGCACGGCCAGCACGAACAGCGCGATGGCCAGCCCAAGGTAGGGCCCCTGCACGGCCTGCGCTTCCTGCGCCCGGTAGAGCAGTTGCTCGGCGGGCGAGAGCTGGGCGACTTCGAGCGAGCTTTTCACGGCGACGGCGAGGATGAGCAGGCCGCCGAAGTGGGGTGCCAGGAACGTGCCGAACGAATTGAGCGCCTGCGCCAGCGTGAGGCGGCTGGAGCTGGTTCGCGCCGGTCCGAGCAGCGCCACGTACGGGTTCGCGGCCACCTGCAGCACGGTGATGCCGGTGGCCAGCACGAACAATGCGCCGAGAAAGGCGGGGTAGGAGTGCAGCCCCGCCGCCGGCCAGAAGCCGGCGGCGCCGAGCCCGGCGATCGCCAGTCCCGCGACGATGCCGAGCTTGTAGCCCAGGTGCGCCACCAGCCGGCCGGCGGGCAGCGACATGAGGAAGTACGCG
>NZ_JAUHQA010000039.1 GCF_030418295.1 Demequina muriae | reverse complement strand
CAGGAAGTCGTAATGGTCGTAGTGGTGCGAGCCGAACAGCGTCGTCGCCTCCGCCACCAGCGCGCGATGCGCCTGCAGCTGCCCGGGCGTCATCTCCAGGTACTTGGGCGCATCCGCGACGACATCCAGGTGCACCGGCGCGCCACCCTTCGGCGTGAGGTCGACGCGCTTGAAATACTGGCCCGCATAGATCGGCGAATCGACCAGCGTGTTGAACGGCACCGGCTTGAACGTGGTGGTGTCGCCCGTGGACGACAGCTTCGCCTGGCCGATCGGTTCCAGTGCGCTGCCGAGCTGCCAGCCGTGCGGCAGTGTCACGCTGGGCGCGAAGGTGATGTCGCGCGAAAAGTACCCCGCCGGGTACAGCGCCACCTTGTTCCACTCCAGGTCCAGCATGCGATCTGTCATCTCGTAGCCGCCGTCGCGGCTGGAGAGGTACTGGAAGTCCGCATCGATGCTCGAGACGCCGGCAGGCACGTCCACATGGAACGCGTACACGTCGTATTCGTCCCGGGTCCACTTGAGCGGCTTGCCGCCCGCACTGAGCTTCAGGCCGGCAAGC
>NZ_JAUHQA010000038.1 GCF_030418295.1 Demequina muriae | reverse complement strand
GGAAGGCTTCGGCCGAGGGCGCCTTGTGGAAGTAGAGGTAGCCGCCGAACAGCTCGTCGGACCCTTCACCCGAGAGCACCATCTTCACGCCCATCGCCTTGATGCGCCGAGCCAGCAGGAACATCGGCGTGGAGGCGCGCACGGTAGTGACGTCGTAGCTTTCGATGTGGCGGATCACTTCCGGCAACACGTCCAGCCCTTCCCAGAAGGTGTAGACGAAGCCGTGGTGCACGGTACCCAGCGCCTCGGCGGCCAGTTGCGCAGCGGCCAGGTCCGGCGAGCCTTCCAGGCCAATGGCGAAGGAATGCAGGCGCGGCCACCAGGCTTCGCTCTGGCCGCCGTCCTCGACGCGTTCGCGGGCGAAGCGTGCGGCACAGGCGGCGATCAGCGAGGAATCCAGCCCGCCGGAAAGCAGTACGCCGTACGGTACGTCGGTCATCAGCTGGCGCTGGACCGCCTGCTCCAGCGCGATACGCAGGTCGCCCGGCGCCCTGCCCTGCGTCGTCGCGTACGCGCGCCACGGACGTTCGTAATAGCGACGCAAATGGCCGGTGGCGCTGTCA
>NZ_JAUHQA010000037.1 GCF_030418295.1 Demequina muriae | reverse complement strand
GCCGGGCGACTACGCGCTGGTGGACGCCGCCTGGAGCGTGCGCCAATTGCAGGGCGACGCCATGCTCGCCTGCACCAGCCAGTTCCGCGAGCCGGTCGGGGCCGGCTACGACGCACTGGTCGAAGGCCACCAGCGTGCGCTGGCGAGGCTTGCCGGGGAGATCGCCCAGGTTGCCGGACCGGTCGCAGCCGGCCAGTCGCCCGCCTGTCCATAGGGGAATCGGCCCAAAGGCGCCCCATCTGCCTGTCGGCACCTTCTCCCGCGTTCGCGGGGGAAGGCTCGGTAGCGTGGCGACGCGCGCTGGTCCTTCCTCCTTCGCGGGAGAAGCTCGAAAGCCGCGAGCGCCATGACCCTTCCCCCGTTCACGGGGAAGATGCCCGAAGGGCGGATGGGGAGACCTTGCGACGGACCCACCAGTGCCGTCCCGTCTTGGCTCCAGGCGGGCGCTGGGCTAGGCTGACGGGTTCCCGCCGCGGCGTTCCCGACCGGCCGCGCGAGCCCCCCAGCAAGGCACCGGACACATGCAGGACTCCCACGAACAGGCTTCGAACGAACAGGGCTACCAGC
>NZ_JAUHQA010000036.1 GCF_030418295.1 Demequina muriae | reverse complement strand
CAGGACGGAAACCTCGCGCCCATCGCTGGTGGCCCTGCCGATCCTGCCCGCAAGAGCGCAGGGGGCACGGTGGTGACCAACCCTGACGGCTCGACCACGATCATTCCGGCAGGCAAGGCCAACACGCAGGAGTTGAACAACGCCGGCTTCTATCAGCGCATGGTGCAGGCCGACAAGGATCTGAGTTCGCTTGAGCAGAAGGGCTACGATCCGACCAATCTGCGCGACAAGCTGACCGCTGGCGGGACGTTCAACGCACTGTCTTCCGCTGACGGCCAGAAGTATCACCAAGCGGCGATGAACTGGGTTCGCGCCAATCTTCGCAAGGAGTCTGGCGCTGCCATTGGCGCGGCGGAAGCAGAGCAGGAGTTCCGCAACTACTTCCCGCAGATCGGTGACTCGGATGCGGTCATCGCGCAGAAGGCGCAAATGCGGCAGGTCGTGGAAGATGCCATGCGTACGGCCGCAGGCCCGGCCATTGGTCGGGTGACTCAGTCGCAGCAGCCCGCACCCGCGCAATCAGGCGGCGTCGATGAGCTCCTGTCCAAGTACGGAGTGCAGTAATGCCGA
>NZ_JAUHQA010000035.1 GCF_030418295.1 Demequina muriae | reverse complement strand
GCTCTTCCGATCTCCCGCAGCACATCGCCGGTACTGCCGCTCACGAGCTGGCGCAAATGCAGGTTGCTACGACACGCGGTGGGCTGGCGACGGCCAAGGAGTCCATGAACCGCTTCTATGCCGAGTTCATGGAGCGGTATCGCAACAAAGCGCCGCTGCTTGGCATTCCTACGCCGTGGCATGAGGTAAACAGCCGCACCAAGGGCCTGCGCGATGGCGTGTTCTACGTCGTGGGTGCCCGTCCAAGCATGGGTAAGAGCGTGTTCGGCTTGCAGCTAGCCGGGTTCGCCTCGATCCACGACCACCGCACGGCGCTGTTCTCCGTCGAGATGACCGAGCAGGAGTGCATGGGCCGCATGGCTGCCTGCTTCGGCTGCATCCCGCACGAGTGGGTCGAGCAGCCCGACGACGAGCTGGCCGATTCCGAGGACTACTGGAACCGCTTCACGCCGACGACGACCAAGCTGCGCGAGTCGCCCCTGCTGATCGATGCAACGCCCGGCCTGACGGTCGAGCAGTTCATGGCCCGCGCCCGCCGTGCGCACCTGCAAAAGCCGCTCCGCCTGATCGTGCTGGA
>NZ_JAUHQA010000034.1 GCF_030418295.1 Demequina muriae | reverse complement strand
GATTTTCAGACATCCTGGATTTCACGCATGAACCCACCCGCCACCCGTCCTCTCTGGCAGCGCATGCTGTTTCGTCGCCTGAAGTTCTTCGGCGTGCTGCTGGCGCTGGTGGTCATCGTGCTCGGCGGCAGCTATCTGTTCGCGCCGCAATGGCTGCTGCGCGCACACCTGATGCGCCAGGCCATGACCGCGCACGTGGAGGAACACACGCTGCGCGCGGGCGACACCACCTGGAGCTACTACGAAGGCGGCGAGGGGCCGACGCTGGTGCTGCTGCACGGCTTCGCCGCGGACAAGACGATCTGGTTGCCGCTGGCCGAGCAACTCACGCCGCACTTCCACGTGGTGATCCCGGACCTGCCGGGCTGGGGCGAGTCCTCGCGCAACCCGGACGCGGGCTACGGCGTCGAGGCGCAGGCCCAGCGCCTGCAGGCCTTCCTCGCTGCGCTGAACCTGCAGCGGTACGTGCTGGTCGGCCACTCCATGGGCGGCGCGATCGCCGGCGTCTATGCCGCCGAACATCCGCAGGGCGTGGCGGCGCTGGCGCTGGTCGATGCGTACGGGCTCAAGGCGGAGCC
>NZ_JAUHQA010000033.1 GCF_030418295.1 Demequina muriae | reverse complement strand
ACTGGAAACTCATCAGCAACTGGTTCTCGTCCAGAGCCAGCCGTGCGCGCAGCCGTGCGGCAGTGGCCTGGCACTGCGCCAGGTACGGATCGCCCAGGCGCACGTAGCGCTCGGGGATGCCGTGGAAGGAAAGCAGCAGTTTGTCGCCGCGGCCGTTGGCTTCCCACCAGCGTTCGATGCGGGTGGCCAGCGCCTCGATGTGGGTCGGATCCTCGTGGTAGTCGTTGACCAGCCGCAGCTCCGGCGGCCAGCGCAGGCGCTTTAGTGCATCGGCGACCGCATCGATCACCGAGCCGGTGGAGGTGGCCGAGTATTGCGGATACAGCGGCAGCACCAGCAGGCGGCGCACGCCGGCAGCCTGCAGCTCGGCGATCTTTCCAGCTACCGACGGCGCGCCGTAACGCATTGCCAGCGCAACGCGCAGCTGGCCGCCGAGCTCCGCCTGCAGCGCCGCGCCCAACGCCTCGCTCAGCACGCGCAGCGGCGAACCGGCCTCGGTCCAGATCTGGGCGTAGGCGTGCGCCGAGCGACGCGGGCGGATCGCCAGGATGACCTGCAGGATCGGCCACCACTTCCAGC
>NZ_JAUHQA010000032.1 GCF_030418295.1 Demequina muriae | reverse complement strand
ATGCATCGGCAACGTCGATGTGATGCGCTCGGCGCTGGAGTGCTGCCACAAGGGCTGGGGCGAATCGGTGATCATCGGCGTGGCCGGCGCGGGCCAGGAGATCCGCACGCGGCCGTTCCAGTTGGTGACCGGGCGCGTGTGGCGCGGCTCGGCGTTTGGCGGAGTCAAGGGCCGCTCGCAGTTGCCGGGCTACGTCGACCGCTACCTGGCGGGCGAGATCCGGATCGACGAGATGGTCAGCCAGGAGCTGCCGCTGGAGCGCATCAACGAGGCGTTCGACGCGATGCACGAGGGCCGCGTGATCCGGTCGGTGATCCGCTACTGAGCCGTCGACCCTTTCCCCGCTCGCGGAAGGCAGGCGAACGGCTGGAGTGCCCGCCTTGTCCGGAGGAGGGCTTCGGGCACGCGGCGCGGTGATCGTCCTTCCCCCGTTCACGGGGGGTGCCCGAAGGGCGGATGGGGGGAGGCCTTGCGGAAGGCTCTCCCGCTTATCCCGCCCAAAGGCGCCCTCATCCGCCTGTCGGCACCTTCCCCCGCGTTGGCCGGGGAGGGCCCGGACGGGCGCGCTCCGCTAGAATG
>NZ_JAUHQA010000031.1 GCF_030418295.1 Demequina muriae | reverse complement strand
ATTGGCCGGGCTGGCTGCGGCCGTCATTGCGCCGGCGCAATCGAGCCGGTGGGCGTGGTTGCTGACCTGGCTCGGGGCGGCTGCGGTCGCGGTAGCGGTCGGGTTGCTCGGGGTGCTGTTCAAGGCGCGCAACGAAGGGGTTCCGCTGCTCTCTCGCCCGGCTCGGCAGTTTGCGCTTGGCTTTGTGCCGGCGATCTTCGTGGCGGCGCTCCTGACCATCGTGCTGTTCCGCGCAGGGCTGGACGCGCTGTTGCCCGGCATGTGGCTGCTGCTCTACGGCACGGCCGTGATCGCCGGAGGCACGTTCTCGATCCGGATCGTGCCGCTGATGGGAGTGCTCTTCCTGTTCCTGGGCGCCATCGCGCTCTTTACCGCCCCGCCCGTCCCGGCACTCTGCCTGGGGCTGGGGTTTGGTGGGTTGCACGTCGTGTTCGGCGTGCTCATTGCGAGAAAGTACGGTGGTTAAGCGATCGACCGCGAAGGTGGAAAGCCGCCATGCCCGCCCGGCGCTGGTGCCGGTAGAGGGTGCGGTGGAGCGCACGGTGGACCTGGACCGCCTGATCCACGAGCGGCTGCGGCTC
>NZ_JAUHQA010000030.1 GCF_030418295.1 Demequina muriae | reverse complement strand
GTGTGGAGTTCCGCAATTTCCGCCACGTCTCCGGCGATCCCGACTCGCTGGCCGGCAACGGCATCTCATCGCTGTTGATCGACAGGCAGGGTCGACTGTGGGCCGCCGGCCTGGATGCCGGCCTGAACCTGCTGGACGCGACCACCGGCAAGTTCGACCACTGGAAGCACGATCCGGCCAACCCCGGCAGCCTGGTCAGCGAGAAGGTCTGGGCGCTGGCGCAGACGGCCGACGGCAGCCTCTGGGTAGGCACCCGCTTCGGGCTGGACCGGATGCGCGCCGATGGCAGCTTCGAGCACGTGGTCAACCCGTTGCTCGGGCCGGCGCCAGCGGATTTCGGCGAAGTGGCCGCGCTGTACGTGGACCCGCGCCAGCGGCTGTGGGTCGGCAGCGCCCATGGCATCTTCCGGCGCGACGCCGATGGCAGCTGGCACCAGGTGCTGCCCGCCGATCCGGCGCAGACGGTGGATGCCTGGCGCATCGACGGCAACGGCGAGGAGGTGCGCATCGCCACCGTGCGCGGGCTGCTGGTGGTGGGCCCGGACGGCCGCGCCCACCGTGTCGCCCGCGACGCGCTGCCGGACACCA
>NZ_JAUHQA010000029.1 GCF_030418295.1 Demequina muriae | reverse complement strand
AACTCGACGCCTCCGTTCTCGGCAATCTCGCGGGCCAGCCACGCCTCAAACCTCGCGCGCACATCGTCACTGTGCATAGCTGGCATCCTCCGCGATGGCTTCCATCGGCGTGAATCCGTCCTTGCGGTACTCCTGCCAGCACTCATCGGCGGCCCAGCTATAAGCCTCGCGTACCGACTTCGCCCAATTCAGGCGGCGCAGGTGGTAGGCCAGTCGAACGGTCCAAAAGAAAGCGCGCACATCGTCAGGGGCGGTCATGGGGTGGCCTGCTGGGCGGCGGTGAGCAACACGGCGCGCATCTGGTCGAGGCACTCGTCGGGGATGGTGCAGTTGTACTTACGCAGGCACACGTAGGCTTCGCGCACTTCTTCGCAGGTGAACGCCACATACCCATCCACCCCATTCCCGCCCTCGGACGGCGCGGGGGTGGCGGCGATGACGCGGCGCAGTTCAGCCAGCAATTCGTCGGCGCCTTCGTAAGTTCCGGGCTCTTCGGAATCGATCACGTTGCCGATCAGATAGGCGCACTCGCGAAGCAGCCCAGTGTGGCTATGCACGCGCTCGGCAGGTTGGGCGGGCGGGGCGGTGTCACCGTAGACCAG
>NZ_JAUHQA010000028.1 GCF_030418295.1 Demequina muriae | reverse complement strand
AAACAGGTGCGGAAGTTTCTCAGCCGCCGACATTCAAGCACCTCCATTGAATCCCACGCTTCATGTCACTGACATTTGACTGGTTGATTCCGTACATCCTTGCAATCTTTCGCTGTGACAGACTGCCGTCCTCAATGAGAGCCTTTATCTCAAGCGCCTGTTCTTTCGTCAGCTTGGCGCCAGGACCGTCCTCACCGAATGGCTGTTTGCCACGGCCTTTCGCCTGACGGTCATCGGCGTTCTCCTTGGCCGTCCCAAGGAATAGGTGGGCCGGGTTAACGCACGATGGGTTGTCGCATGTGTGGCACACACTCAGATCTTTGGGATCGACCCCGTGGGCGAGGAAGTAGGCGACACGCGGGGCCCTATAGCCGCGAAACAGTCCATACCCACGCACGTTTGCACCCTTCCAAAGCCAGCATCCGTCACCGGGCGCTTGATATTTATTGTGGAATGACTCGATTGCCGAATTCGATAACTCAATCGGCCTGAACTTCCTACGCGCAGCGCCCATCACTCGACCTCTTGCTCTTTCTTGTTCGGGCGGATCAGCGCCCATGCCTTGTCCACGCTGCGCTTCAGCAGGACGCACGAACCCGTGCCAAA
>NZ_JAUHQA010000027.1 GCF_030418295.1 Demequina muriae | reverse complement strand
CTTGCTCATCGCTTGTTCCCTCGCTTGATTAGCCAGTGCATGCGCAGCCGTCCGCGCACCTCTTCCTGGCAGTTGCGTGTCGTGCATTGATCGTTCCCGCAGTCGGTCGGAAGCTTCTCGACCTCGGGCTTCCACTGGTCAGTGGGAAGGCGCGCAATGCGCTCGATGTGGTTGAAGCAGCAAAAGGCGGTCATACGGGCGCACCGAAACCGCGTGACTTTTGAGGCCCTGTAACCACCGGCTCAGGAAGTGCGCCCTCCCAATCCTCTAGCCGCATCTGGTCGAAGCGGTTGCGCAGATGGATCGTTTCGCCCGTGCGGATGTTTCGTCCCTTGGCCGGGATGACCTCAACTACGCCGGGCATGTCGCCGGGCGTGTAGTAGTCCTGGCGATGCAGGAACAGAATCACGTCCGCTTTCTGCTCGATTTCGCCGGACTCGCGAAGATCGGTCATCGTCGGGCGCTTCTCGGCACGGGTCGCGGCGGCGCGGTTGAGCTGGGCCAGGAACACGACCGGGCAGTTGAATTCCTTGGCGAGCGTCTTTCCTGCCTGGGCGATGCGTCCGTACTCGTGGCGCGTCTCGGCCTTACGGTCCAACCCCATGTC
>NZ_JAUHQA010000026.1 GCF_030418295.1 Demequina muriae | reverse complement strand
CCGTCCAGAAAGTCGACGGCCCAAGGCCGTGAAGCCTGTTTCACCCGCCGTGAAGAGTCCGGCAAGCCGCGCATGGATCAGGCGTTCCTACGTACACACTGTGCGCTGGCACGCAGAATCCGAAGGGACGTCAGTCACCGCCACCCATGCGCGGCTGCCGCCCGGGTTCTCCGGCGTAGCAGCCCAGTACTCGCGTCGCAAGGCGGCAAGCTGCCAGCGCCGGCCCTTTGGCGCAGCCGGCTGGATGCGGAAGGCGCACACGTGCGTCGGCACCAGCGCCAGTCCGCACAACGGCCCGTGCACGGTATCCAGCTTCGGCCGATACATCTGACCCTGTTCGGCACGGAAGGTTTCGTGGCCGCCAGTGCCCTCGTAGTCGTTGGAAGTTACCGCAGCCGTCTACGAGAGGCGGATCGGACCTCGACCGCCTTGCGGCGGTGTAAGGACTGGCCAGGGATGCACGCCCGCCGCGCCCACGAGCGCGTGGGTGAGCGCACGCTCCGCCTTCGCCCTTGGCAACCGTTTGCGGGGGTTATCGGGTGCGCGGCGCGATGATCTCGCTCAGGTAATCCGGCGTGCCTTCGACGCGCACCAGGTGCGGGTACTGCAGGC
>NZ_JAUHQA010000025.1 GCF_030418295.1 Demequina muriae | reverse complement strand
GACGCGCATACGCTGTCGCAGGGGCTGGAGGGCGTCGAGCTGGAGGAGACACGCGACAACAACCAGTTCGGCGGCGGCATGCTGCGGCGCTGACGGGCATCGAGAGTCGTCGCGACCGCCCGTCGTCCCGCAGAGGGACAGAAAAAAAGGAGCCCGAGGGCTCCTTTTTTGTTTGCCGCACGCGGGCGGCAGGGCAGCTTTACGGCGTATCGGCGCCCGCTGTCACGGTCAGGGCCGTGGCGTCGACGCTCTTCACGCCCTTGACGCTGTGTGCCACCTGGATGGCCTTGTTCTTGTCCATGTTGCTGGCCACCGTGCCGGTAAGCCGCACCATGCCGTCGTGGGTGTCCACCGAGATCTTGCTGGCGGGGATTTCGGACGTGGTCGCGAATTCGGACTTCACCTTGGTGGTGATCCAGGCATCGTCCACCTTGCCCGGGACGGTCTGGTTGCTGGACTGCATGCTGCCGCTGGACTGCGCGTCGGCGTCCTGTGCGAGGGCCTGCGCGAACGGCACGGCGGCCAACGCAGCGGTCAGGCCGGCGGCGATGAAGGCTCGATGGAACGCGGAATGGGTACGCATGGCACTCTCCTTCGGGTGACTGTCGCAACAC
>NZ_JAUHQA010000024.1 GCF_030418295.1 Demequina muriae | reverse complement strand
ACAGCGTGCGCGCGGTGATCGGCTGGTTGAAGCGCATGGCGAAGCACAGCTCGCGCCCCGGCGCCCAGCCGCGGGTGGTGCGGCAACCGGTGACCGTCCCGTCGTCGTGCACCTGCAGGCGCGACCACAGCACCTTGCCCGGGTAGTCGTAGATGCTCGGGCGCAGGTCCAGCAGCAGGTGCGCGCTCTTGCCCTCGGGGAAGGTGTAGCGGTGCCAGCCCACGCGGCGTCCGGCGGTGAGCTCCGCCCGGATGCCGTAGTCGGCCAGGGTCACGGCGTAGTAGCCGGCCTGCACGACTTCCGTGGCATGGTCGAAACGCGAGCGGTAACCACTGCCCGGCTTGGCAGGATCGCCCGACTCCAGCCTCACCTCGCCCGCGATGGGCATCACCAGCACGTCGCCCAGGTCCGAGTGGCCCGAACCGGAGAAGTGCGTATGCGAGAAGCCCAGGATGCTGTCGTCGCCATACTGGTAACCGGCGGCCCACTTGTAGGCGTGCTTGAAGTCCGGCATCGCCGTGTCCGGCGAGAGCTGGATCATGCCGAAGGGCACCGTGGCGCCGGGAAACGTGTGGCCGTCACCGCCCGTGCCGATGCGCGGGTCGACTTCGCCC
>NZ_JAUHQA010000023.1 GCF_030418295.1 Demequina muriae | reverse complement strand
GCCGGCCGAACTTGCGCGGATCAGCCGACAATATCTTACCGCCGGTGTCCTGTTGCACCTTCGCCACCGCTTCTTCCAGCGTCAGCGGCGTCTTCTCCTGCGGCGGAGCGGCATGCGCGAGCACCGGCAGCAGCAGGGCCGGCAGGCAGGCTAGGAGGCGTCGAAGAAACATGGCAGGCAAGGCGGTGGCTCGTATCCAAATGATTAGCAGCCTAGGCAAGCGGGGCTGAACCATGGCCGGATGGGACAACCTGCTCCCTCCCCTTCGAGGGAGGGCTTCAACATGGTTCACGCGGCGTCCCGGCGGCCGCTGGCGGCCTGTTCGAGCAGGCTCCAGCCCGCGCCGGGCAGGTGCGCGCCCTCGCTCAGCACGCGCCGGAACGTGCGGGCACCGGGCTCGCCCTGGTACAGCCCGAGCACGTGCCGGCTGATGTGCTTGAGTGCGGTACCGCGCTTGAGTTCCGCCTCGACATAGGGACGCAGGTGGTCGAGCACTTCCTCGCGCGAGGGCATGGGGCCGCCGTACAGCGCCGCCTCCAGCTGCGCCAGCAGGTAGGGATCGTGATAGGCCGCGCGGCCCAGCATCACGCCGTCGACCTGCGCCAGGTGCGCCAGCACCGCC
>NZ_JAUHQA010000022.1 GCF_030418295.1 Demequina muriae | reverse complement strand
GCACGTCGTGCTGCTCGTAGGTGGCCGCGGCGCGCGCGAAGTTGCGGCGCACGCGGGCGCGGTCGAGATGGAACGTGCTCATGCCGGGATGTCCGCGAACAGGGGTTGCAGTGCCTCGGCCACGGCATCGGCGTGGCCGATGAAGGGCGCGTGGCCGGCGCCGGGGATCTCCACGAAACGGCCGCCGCAGCGCTCGGCCGACCAGGCCATGGCGGCCGGAGGCACCAGCCGGTCGCGGCGGCCGGCGATCCACGTGCTGGGCACGGCCAGTTGCGGCACGCGTGCGCGCAGGTCGCTGCCTTCGAGCAGGCCGATGCCTTCCTGCAGCACGCGCAGTTCCGGTTCGCCGCGCTCGAAGGCTTCCGCGCGCAGGCGGCGCAGCTCGGCCTTGGGGTCGTTGCTGCCCATCGCCTCCAGCGCGAGGAAACGCTCGAGCGTGGCGTGGTAGTCGGTTTCCAGGTCAAGCGCGAGCTGGTGCACCAGGGCGGCGTCGCTGCCGTGCGGCCAGCCGGCGCCGCGCACGAACCTGGGCGTCGCGCAGAGCATCGCCAGGCCGCGTACCTGTGTCGGCATGTCGAGCGCCGCCGTGAGTGCGACCAGGCCGCCCAGCGACCAGCCCAGCC
>NZ_JAUHQA010000021.1 GCF_030418295.1 Demequina muriae | reverse complement strand
AGGTCCTCCTCGACGAGTGCGAGCGCCAGGTCCATGCCGGCGGTCAACCCTCCCGACGTTGCGAAAGATCCGTCGCGAATGAACAGGCGGTCCGGGTCCACGCGCAGAGCCGGATGCCGGCGCGTCAAATCGTCCGCGAACTGCCAGTGCGTGGTAACCGCCCGACCGTCAAGCAAACCGGTCGCCGCGAGGATGTAGGCGCCGGTGCAGACCGAAACGACGCGACGCGTCAGCAGCGCCCGCTCGCGCACCCAGCCCAGCAGCCTCGCGTCGCGATCAAGGCCTTGGCGGGCGCCGGCGCCACCGGGGATCAACAAGGTGTCCAGCGGCGGTGCGCCTTCGAGCGCATGATCGGGCACGATGGCCAGGCCGTTCTCCGCGCGCACCGCGTGGGTGCCCAGGCCTATGACGCAAAGCTCATAGCTCGGCGAGCCCGACCCGAACGCGTTGGCTGCGCCAAATACGTCCAGCGGACCGGCCAGGTCGAGCGCCTGCATATCGTCATAGGCGAGCAGGCCGATGGTTTTGATCGAGTTGGGTCTGGTCATCTCGCCATCGTAATCGGCCCCGCGGGGGGCAAGCCTACGGGGTTACTGCACCGCCGCATGCATGGTTGTCCGAGCGATGCTACCGTGCC
>NZ_JAUHQA010000020.1 GCF_030418295.1 Demequina muriae | reverse complement strand
AGGCCCTATCCGATGTAAGTCAGGCGCGGGCCGATGACCGGGGTGACTGACCCCAAACTGACCCCACGATGGCCCGTAAGCCTTGATCTTGCGTGATAGTTGTCGGTCGCTGAAAGTAGGCCTAGTCGTTGTTTTTGTTGATCTTCCCTGACCTTGACATGGTAGGGGTCACAAGTTCGATCCTTGTACCGCCCACCAAGAGTAATCCAGCAACGGCGCGGCTTTCGGGCTTAGCGCCGTTTCTGCTTTCTAGGCCGACTGACCCCGCACTGACCCCACGAAGGCGCGGAACCTTGGCCGCCAGTTCGTCCGCCAGCGCATCCAGCGCCACCCGCGCCTGCCCCAGGTAGCCGGGATCAAACTTCGCGTAAATCTCGCTGGTCCCTGCGGCCTTGTGGCCGATCTGCCCCGACACCTCCCACCCCGGCACGCCGCGACGGCGTAGCTCCGTGGCGACGGTATGGCGCAGCACCTTGGGGATGAACCACGTCGGAAGCTTGGCGTCCGTGCGCACCTTGGCCCATGCCTTCTTGATCGAGGCGATGCGCTTACCGTGCCAGTGGACGTAGTAGGCCGCATCGCAGCCCGCCAGCTCCCGCCGCAGCATCTCCGTCAGCGGCACCACGGGGCGGTACTACTTGGTCTGCT
>NZ_JAUHQA010000019.1 GCF_030418295.1 Demequina muriae | reverse complement strand
GCGCGCCGGCCAGAGCTATCCCGAGCTGCACATCCACGCCCACCACCTGGTGGCCGGCGTGCTGCGCGAGCACGGCATCATCCGCATGGACGCCGAGGCAGCGGTCGCCAGCGGCGTGACCTCGGCGTTCTTCCCGCACGGCCTGGGCCACCCGATCGGCCTGGCGGTGCACGACGTGGCCGGCTTCCAGCAGAACGAGCGCGGCGGCAGCATCCCGCGTCCGGAAGGCCACCCGTTCCTGCGCATGACCCGCGTGCTCGAGGCCGGCATGGTGGTGACCATCGAGCCGGGCCTGTACTTCATCGACATGCTGCTGGACGAGTTGCGCGCCAACCCGGCGGCGAAGGATGTCGACTGGGCCCGCGTCGATGCGTTCCGGCCGTACGGCGGCATCCGTATCGAAGACGACGTGGTGTGCACCGACGGCGAGCCGGAAAATCTCACCCGCGACGCCTTCGCCCTCCTCTGACCGCCCAAGGCCCGCTAGTGGGCGATGCCTTTGCTTGCACGTCCGAAAAAGGCATCGTCTGCTAGCGGCTCCCACGAAGAGCGGTGCGCGCTCAGTGGTAGCCCTCGCCAGCCAGCACCTTGCCCCGGAAGACACGGTACGAGTAGACCGTGTAGGCGAGCACTGCCGGGATCAGGAAC
>NZ_JAUHQA010000018.1 GCF_030418295.1 Demequina muriae | reverse complement strand
ATCGCCGCCCACACCGCCCGCGGCGCCATCAAGGTTGCACAGGACGGGGGCGACGAAGGCACCGCCGACATGCTCACCGGCCGCTTGAAGGAACACGAGAAGACGGCAGGGATGCTGCGCTCGCTGTTGAAGTAAGGACCGCGCGACCGGACGCACCGCTCGCCGACGCGGACGCCTCAGCTGTCTCGCCAGTGGTGCGCGGCCGCGGTCGGCAACTGGCCGAAGGTGGGGCGCTCTGCCCAGGTCGCCAGCAGGTGCGAGCGGATGTCCCGCTCCAGGAAGCGCAACGTCCTCGACTGGGCGAACCCATGGGCCACCACCAGGAAGGCCAGCGCCGCCAGCATCAGCACGAGCTCGCTGGGGAAGTGCGAAAAAACCACGTAAAGCGCCATGGTCGAGATTCCGGCTGTGATCGCCACCGACTGGCGCAAGGCCTTCAGGCGCATCGACGCGATTTCCCGGCGCCAGTCTTCCAGGCGCGCTGCCTCGATTTCGATGAATGCTTCCATGGGTGGCTCTTTGGTTGATCCCGCCGGCGTCGCCGGCGGGATGGTTGGCCTGCTCAGCTCAGATAGAAGAGCGCGGCGGCAATCGGCAAAGCGAAGCAAAAGGTAGCGGGACCACCCATGGCGCCGAGCGCCAGGATCATATCCGCACCCTCGTTGGCGTCGATCACGCCACC
>NZ_JAUHQA010000017.1 GCF_030418295.1 Demequina muriae | reverse complement strand
CAGCGACACGCCGGCGCGCTTGGCGACGTCCTTGATGGTGGCGTGACGCAACGAGGGGTTCTCCTTCGGATCGGCGCGCCATCCTAGCCCACCGCCACGCCGGCGTGGCGGCGCCTTCACCGCGAACGGGCGCCATCGCCGTCACGCAGGCCCACGCGGTAGCCGCGCAGGCCGTAGAAAAGGATGTAGAGGTAGCAGGGCACCATCAGGCCGGTGAACACGAGCTGGAAGTTGGCATGCTGCTTCAGGTGGGCGAACAGCTGCGGCACGATTGCGCCACCGGCGATACCCATGATCAGGAGCGCGGAGCCGACTTCGGTATGCCGTCCCAGCCCCCTGATGGCGAGCGGAAAAATCGCCGGCCACATCATGGCGTTCGCAAAACCCAGCGCCGCCACGCAGCCGACCGAGACATAACCCTGGGTGACGTAGGCGCCCAGCGAGAACAGCACGCCCATGGTCGCGGAGATGGCAAGGTAGCGCTGCTGCGAGACAAGGCGCGGAATAAGTACGAGGCCGGCAAGGTAGCCGGCGAGCATCGCCAGCATCGTGTACGAGGTAAAATGCTTGGTCGCATCCAGCGGCAACCCGAAG
This sequence comes from Demequina muriae, assembly GCF_030418295.1. NCBI lineage: Bacteria > Bacillati > Actinomycetota > Actinomycetes > Micrococcales > Demequinaceae > Demequina > Demequina muriae. The sequence continues at coordinate 107 of NZ_JAUHQA010000017.1, read as the reverse complement.
CCCTGGCCATAGATGCCGATCGCATCGCCGGCCATCACCTCCACGCCCACGTAGAGGAACAGGCACAGTACGCCTAGCCACAGGTGCGGGTGGCCGAAGATGCCACG
>NZ_JAUHQA010000016.1 GCF_030418295.1 Demequina muriae | reverse complement strand
CGGGTCGTGGCGAAGCCATGCCAGCACCTGCGGCAACGGCCATTGGGTCAGGCCGGCGTAGACCAGCGCGCCGCTGAGGCTCGCCAGCATGAGCAGCCCGGTCAGCCGGGCCTGCAGCGATCTCAGTTGCATGCGAGGCTCCGGCTTCGGGCCCGGGATGTCAGTGGCACGCAGGATCCATCGGGGTCGCGGGGCAGTTGACCGCGGGGCGGCCATTGCGGTCCATGGTGCCCATGGAACCGACCGCCGCGTTGCCCGAATGCTGCTGCGCCGCGTTGGCGGACGGCGGCGTGTAACTGCGGCGGTCCTTGAACTTGAAGTGCGATCGGGAGCTATCGGTCGTCCTGGGAAGCGCCGCTTCGCGATAACCGACGGTCGCGGCCGGCGCGGGCTGGCTCCAGCTGTCGCTCGCCCGGGGAACCGGAGGCGCGCTCTGGGCCTGGGCAGCCGTGGCCACCAGGAGGGTAGCGAGCAAGAGGGAACTGCGTGGCATGGGCTACTCCTCGAAAGTGGGGGCAAGTCATCCGGCCGCGGATCGACATCCAGCGCCTCAGGCGCAGCTGGGATCCTCTCTGTCGAATCCGCAGTGGCGGTCTGGCGATCCATATTGCACCAGAGGACCGCTGGTCATCCGGTGCTTCAACGCCACGGCGCGAACGACGCTCTGGCCCCGGTTGGTCGCCCAGTGCGGGGACTGGGAAGCGGGTTCGCGCCCGTGATGGAA
>NZ_JAUHQA010000015.1 GCF_030418295.1 Demequina muriae | reverse complement strand
CACGGCGCTATGGCCGACGCCATCGACGCCCATCTCACCCAGCCTGCGCAGGCGGTGGATGTGGAAATGCGGCGCGCGTGCGATGTGGCGCTGCTGTTCTGCGAAACCGGGGCGATGCGCACTGGATGGTCGCCGGATCGAATCCGCAGCGCCTTCGAAAAGCTCCGCGCCCTCCCCAACGCCAACGGGAAGGAGGGGTGAGGTGACCGCTAAGACGATCCTCGACCCGTGCTGCGGTAGCCGCATGTTCTGGTTCGACCGCAATCACCCGAGCGTGGTGTACGGCGACATTCGCACGGAGCAGCGCACGCTTTGCGATGGCCGGACGCTGTCCATCTTCCCGGATGTGCCGCTGGACTTCCGCTCCCTTCCCTACGAGGACGGCGCGTTCAAGCTGGTGGTGTTCGACCCGCCGCACCTGCGCAAAGCGGGCGAGGTCAGTTGGATGCGGGCGAAGTACGGAGCGCTGGACGCCGACACCTGGCGCGATGACCTGCGAGCCGGCTTTGCCGAGTGCTTCCGCGTCTTGGCCAACGATGGCGTTCTGATCTTCAAGTGGAACGAAACGCAGATCAAGGTGCGCGAAGTGTTGGCGCTTACCGACCAGAAGCCGCTATTCGGACACCCGTCAGGCAAGAAAGGCGGCACGCACTGGATTTGCTTCATGAAAACCGCCCCACAGGAGGACACCCCCGATGCTGCCCGATGAGGTGAGGAAGGCGGTGGA
>NZ_JAUHQA010000014.1 GCF_030418295.1 Demequina muriae | reverse complement strand
GATCCGGCCAACGGGCCGGCCGCGCACCCGAACTCGCGCTTCACCGTGAGCGCAAGGCAGTGCCCGACCTGGTCGGAGAAGGCCGAGGACGCGCAGGGCGTGCCGATCGACGCGATCGTCTTCGGCGGCCGCCGCCCCTCGCTGCTTCCGCTGGTGATGGAAGCGCGCGACTGGGCGCACGGCGTGCTGATGGGCGCGGCGATGGGTTCGGAAACCACCGCCGCGGCAACCGGCGCGGTCGGCGTGCTGCGTCGTGACTCGATGGCGATGAAGCCATTCTGCGGCTACCACTACGGCGACTACTTCGCGCACTGGCTGTCGTTCGACAAGCCGGGCATGAAGCTGCCGAAGATCTTCCACGTCAACTGGTTCCGCAAGGGCAAGGACGGCAAGTTCTTGTGGCCGGGCTTCGGCGAGAACCTGCGCGTGCTGGAGTGGATGATCAACCGCGTCGACGGCAAGGCTCGTGGCGTGGAGACGCCGATCGGCATCATCCCGGCCGAGGGCGAGTTGAAGCTGGACGGCCTGAGCCTCCCGCGCGAAGCCGCCAGCGAACTGCTGGACATCGACACTGCCGGCTGGCAGGCCGAGCTCGACGCCATCGGCGAGTACCTGGCCAGCTTCGGCCCGCGCATGCCCGAGCGCCTGCACCAGGAACAGCAGCGCGTGGCCAGCGGGCTGTCCGCCGCCGAAACCGCGCCCCGCGCCGCCACGGCCTGATGGACGAAGCC
>NZ_JAUHQA010000013.1 GCF_030418295.1 Demequina muriae | reverse complement strand
TTTCGCCGAACACGCGCCATATGTTTTACCGCTGGCCTTCAGTACATATTAAAAAGCCGGTTAACAGGCTTTCATTCGCTCCGTCGACAGAAGGTGACGGAATGGCCTTAATCCAGTCGTTCCACCGCGATCGCCGTGGCTTCGCCACCGCCGATGCACAGCGATGCCACGCCACGCTTGCCGCCGCGGGTCTGCAAGGCATTGAGCAGGGTGACCACCAGGCGCGCGCCGCTGGCGCCGATCGGGTGGCCCAGCGCGCAGGCGCCGCCGTTGACGTTGAGCTTCTCGTGCGGCACGCCCAGCTCGCGCATCGGCGCCATGGCGACCACCGCGAACGCCTCGTTGACCTCGAACAGGTCGACGTCCTCGACCTTCCAGCCGGCCTTGTCCAGCACCTTCTGGATCGCGCCGACCGGCGCGGTGGTGAACCACTCCGGCTCCTGCGAGTTGGTGGCGTGGGCCACGATGCGCGCCAGCGGCTTGATGCCGCGCGCCCTGGCGTCGTCCGCCGAGAGCAGCACCACGGCGGCGGCGCCATCGGAAATGCTCGACGAGCTGGCGGCGGTGATCCGGGTCGCGCACGACTGGGGCCGCAAGGTCACCGCGCACGCCGGCCCGGCCGAGTCGGTGCGCCGCGCCGTGGAACTCGGCCTGGACTGTGTCGAGCACGGCTACGAGTTGACCGACGAGGTGACCCGGCTGATGGCCGACCGGGGCGTCTGGTACGTCCCGACCATCGTGGTC
>NZ_JAUHQA010000012.1 GCF_030418295.1 Demequina muriae | reverse complement strand
CGGAGGCAGGCCGGTATCCACCACCAGCTCAAGACCATTGATGACGATGGCGTTCTGGTTGTCGTGGGTCACGCCCGTAATGCGCCGGCGCTCCATCGGCTCGCCGTTCTCGTCCTGCGTGTCCCAATCGAGCTGGTACAGGATGCCGTTGGCGTAGTCGCCTGCAATCCACTTGCCGCGCCACTTCACCAGACAGTTGATGCGCCAGCGGTCAAGGTTGTGACTCTTGCGGCGGTGCCACTCGCCCGTGGCGGCGTCGTAGCCCCACGTCTGTCCATCCGGGAACGTCAGGTAAAAGACCTTGTGCCCCTTGTCCTCGAAGGTGAAGGCGAACGCCTGCGCCATGTTGCAGCGGGCGATGGCCTGCTCGATGGCATGGGTAGAGATGCGCTGGGGCGTGTAGCCGTTGGCCCGGTAGACGATGCCGTCAGAGCCGAGCCAGAAAACGGAGTTGTCCATCACGGCCACCGCATGGGTCGCCGCCAAGCCCACCTCAATCACCGTGCCCTGCGAGCGCTGGAAGGTTCCCGTAGCCGCGCCCGTGTTTGTGAAAGGCTCGATGGTCCGCTCGCCCATCAGCCACCATTCGCGGTGGGTGACGGCCTGACCCACTAGCAGATCGGGCGAACCTTCGGCCTCGTAGCGGTCAAGCGTGCTGTAGGAGCCTGCCGCCGCAAGGTCGGACGTGAACGCAAAGCGTCGGGCCGGCTCGATGCCAAGCACGTAGCCGTCCACAAAATCGAAGCTGATTGCGCCAGGGAAGCCGTCG
>NZ_JAUHQA010000011.1 GCF_030418295.1 Demequina muriae | reverse complement strand
AGCGCGGCGTCACCACGGCATCCCGTGCCCAACCGGATCATGCAGTAGGCCCACAGGTGCGAGTCCTTCGGAATCGCGTTGAGGAACGCCGCAAGCTGGTCGATCGTCGCCGTGTGCGGGTAGGGCTCACCGATGGGCGGCAACTCGACCCACGGCACCTGCACGAGTTCCTGCCGCTTCCATGCGCGATTCAGGGCCGACTGCCCGACCCCCATCACACGGCGGACATAGCCTTCGCTGTAGGTCTTGCCGCGATACGTCCGCGAGCGCAGCCACTTCACGAAATCCTCTTGGGCGTCCACGGTCAAGTCTGCAACCGTCTTGTCGCCCCAATACTCCCGCCACAGGTCCGCCGCACGCTTCGCCGTGTCCTTGCTGGGAATATGGCTACCGTGCCGGGCGAGGTAGCGCGTCAGCAAGGTCCCGATGGGCACGTCCTCCGGGGCCTGGTCCTTGATCGCCGCGTTGGCGACAAACCACTCGGCTAGGGCGACTTTGGCTTGCTCAAAATCTGCTGTGCCAAGAGAAGCGCGCTGCTTGACCCCTTTTCCGTCGCGCCACGTCCGCTGCCAGTTGGCCGTGCCTTTGCGTCGTTCGAGCCAGTAAATGCCGAGCTGGAAACGTTGCATTGCTGTGCCTCAAGGTACGCGGTGATGTGGTGTTCGGTGTACTTCGGCGTGGGGCCGATCATGATGCAGCCGATCTTGCCCGCCTTGCGATAGCGGGCCAGGGTGATCGTGGAGATGCCGAGGTAGTCGGCCACCTCGGGTTCGCTAAACAGG
>NZ_JAUHQA010000010.1 GCF_030418295.1 Demequina muriae | reverse complement strand
GGGAACAGCCGTCGCGTGGCCTCAATGCGTGTCTTGGCAGCGCCGCGCCCCATGTTCGGGATCACGACGACCGTGTAGCCAAGCTGCTCAAACGCCGTCCGGTAACTGGTGCTGTAAACCTTGTCGTGCTGGTCGCCGACATGCGGCAGCACAATGGTCGAGATACCCGGCAGATAGCCCTTCTCACGCAGCCATTGCGCGTGAGTCGCCATCGGCTGGCCCTGCGCCTCGTAGTAGTCGAGAACGCGGATTTCCTTACCGATGAACTGGTCCGCCCACATCACGAAGGCGTCGGCCTTGGCGCCCGTGCCGCCAATGTCGCAATGCACCCGGAAGCTCATCAGCGGGTCAGGAGCGACGTTGCCGATGCGGCCCTCTGCCTTGGCTCGGGTCAGGTCGCCCGCGTAATAGGCGCCCTCTACGACCGTCACAAAGCCGCCTTCCCAAATATGGTCGTACTGGTCGGGCCGGTTGGTCAGGTCACGTTGCCGCTTGCGCTCAAGGCTGGCCGGGAACTTCGGGTTATCCCGCCAATTCAGCTCAACCACCTTGATGAGCGGGTCATTGGCGTTGCGGTAGCGCTTCTCTACCGGCGCAGTCTTGCGGGCCGGGTTCCACGTCACCCAAAGCTCAGCGCTCCACCCCTCGCCCTCTTCGCGCAGGGTCGGCTCAAGCGTCGTCCAGGCCGTATCCGTAACCGGCTCAGCCTCGTCCACCCAGCACACAGTCACCTAGTTGGTGGCTGCAAGCAGGCGCAGCAGGCGGGAACCCTGAAGAGAGCTCCTGTCCAGAGGAGGGGTCCT
>NZ_JAUHQA010000009.1 GCF_030418295.1 Demequina muriae | reverse complement strand
GGTAGTTCTGCTACTTGTTTGGTTGATCCATGTGCAGCGCCTGCATGTATTGGACGGCCAGTGCTGGATCGATGGCGGCCATCTTGTTCAAGGCGGCCCATCGCTCATCGTCGGTTTGAGCCAGGAGCAGCACGCCCGCCAAGCGCTTCACTTCCTGCTGCTGTTGCTGCTCCTGTTCCTGTTGCGCCTGGAATGCCTGCTGTTGCCTTAGGGCCTCTTGCGCTTGCTGTATCTCGATGTTGCGCATCCGCGCGGCTTGCCCCTCTGCATAGCCGCGCTGGAACGACCCCACTATGTCCGGATGCTGTAGCTGGACCTGCTGAGCGAACAAGCGGCTGCATGTAAGAAGCATGGCCGCAGCCATCGCCAGCCTAGCCATGACCGTTACTCGGTTGAGCAAAGGGGTCTTTAGTTCCCTCTTGGCCCGTGAACGGGTTGATGTTCGGCTTGCTTGACCAGTTGTTTGTTCTAGTGCCGTCCGGAGCTGTCTGATAGTGCGGCTGGACGTAGGTGCCGTCCTTCTTGACGGACCCGTTGTGGTGGACTGGCGCTCGATAGATAGGCGCGCCTGGAGCTTTGGGTACCTTATCCGGCTTGTAGTGCTGTGCTGACGCCACAAGCGAGAATGACATAAGCACTGCCGCTATCGGTAGCTTCTTCATGTTTACCCCCTGGATGCTGGTACTACAGGTCTCCGCTCCGCTGCACGGCGCGGCCGATGATATATATGTCTTCGGCGCTTTCCCGATCCACTACCTCATCCGGATACATGCGTTTGTCCGGGTTTTCGCTCATGACGATGAGCGAGCCATCCACGCCCCAGC
>NZ_JAUHQA010000008.1 GCF_030418295.1 Demequina muriae | reverse complement strand
GGAGTTCGCGTGAAGGAAAAACGCAAGGCTGCCAAGGATGGCGGCAACTCCACCGACTTCATGAAGGAGATGCGCGAGCGGTACGAGCGCGCCGTGGAGGCGGACCAGGAGAACCGCGAGCTTGCCATCGATGACCTGAAGTTCGTTACGGTCCCCGGCAACCAGTGGGACGAGCAGCAGCGCAAGGCCCGCAAGGGTCGCCCGTGCTACGAGTTCCCGATCCTCCGCTCGCACTGGCGTCAGGTCGTCAACGACCAGAAGAAGGCGCGTCCGGGGATCAAGATTCGCCCCGTCGAGAACGGCGATGCGAAGGGTGCGGAGCTTCGTCAGGGCTTGATCCGCAACATCGAGTCGCGATCCAACGCTGAGCGGGCCTATGACGGCGGCTTCGAGCTGCTTTCGGCCTGTGGCTTCGGTGCGTGGCGTGTCTCGACCGAGTACAGCACGGACGACAGTTGGGACCAGGACATCTGCGTTAAGCCGATCCCTGACCCGCTAACGTCCGTATGGTTCGACCCTGACGCCAAGTCGCCCGACATGCGCGATGCGCGGTATGCGTTTGTCGAGGAATCCATGAGCCGTTCTCGGTTCAAGGAGCTGTACCCCGACGCCGAGCTGGTGAATTTCGAGTCGGCCAAGGACTACGGCGATTGGTTCGGTGAGGAATCGGTTCGCGTTGCCGAGTATTGGCGGCTTGAGCCGGTCACCAAGACGCTGCTGCTGCTCTCGGATGGGCGCACGGTGGACGCGGCCGAGGTTGACGATGTGGAGCTTCAACAGCTTCAGGCGCAGGGCATCACCATCGAGCGCCAGCGCACGGTCAA
>NZ_JAUHQA010000007.1 GCF_030418295.1 Demequina muriae | reverse complement strand
GCGTGTTCGGGGTGGCTGCCTAATGCACACGCCCCTGCGAGTCACGATAGGCGTTGACCCCGGCTTGCATGGGGCTGTTTCCATCCTCGTTGACGACCGCTTCCACGCGGTCCACGACACGCCGACGATGGGCACGGGGAAGTCGGGACGGCAAAGCGTCAACGCCGCTGCGCTGGCCGAAATCGTCCGCACCGAGCTTGCCCGCTTCCCTGGCGTATCCGTGCGCGGGGTCGTGGAGCAGGTAGGCGCGAGGCCCACGGATGGCAAGGCTGCCGCGTTCCGCTTCGGGGAAACCTACGGGGCCATCAAGGGCATCTTCGGTGCGCTGCGCATCCCGTACACGACCGTCGCCCCGGTGAAGTGGAAGCGGTTTTACAACCTGATTGGCACCGAGAAAGACGCCGCACGGGGAAAGGCCATCGAGCTATTCCCCGAGGCGCCGCTGAGCCGCAAGAAAGACTGTGATCGCGCCGACGCCATCCTGATCGGGTATTGGGGCTGGCGTTATGACCTGGTTCCTTGAGGGGAAGGACATGAGTCGAGCATTGCTGGTGATGGCTCTCGCAAAGACGATAGGCCGCCCGCCCACGGATGCGGAGCGCACGGAATACCTGGCGGCTCTGGCATCACTGGCAGGCGGGGAGTACCTCTACATCCCCATGTTGCCGCAATCGATTGGGGTGGACGCGGCCCACATCCACGATATGCATAAGGCAGGGGTGAGCATCCGAAAGATTGCGCGATCCGTTGGGTGCAGCAAGTCGCATGTTCATCGCGTGCTGTCCCAGTTTTCCCCCTCCGTCATGGACACGGAAGCCGCTTAACTGCTAGCCGACCC
>NZ_JAUHQA010000006.1 GCF_030418295.1 Demequina muriae | reverse complement strand
GTCGCAAACAACTTTCCAAGTAACCCCAGGCGGCACGGAGGCCGCTAACTCATGTCGAATAGCCTGCTTACCCCTACTGCGGTGACTCGCGAGTCGCTGCGCGTCCTGCACCAGAAGCTCAATTTCGTGGGTGCCATCACCCGCGACTACGACGATTCCTACGCCAAGTCCGGCGCGAAGATCGGTGACACCCTGAAGATTCGCTTGCCGAACCAGTACACGGTTCGTAGCGGTGCCACGCTGGCCGCTCAGGACACCACCGAAAGCTCCGTCAGCCTTCAGGTGGCGACGCAGAAGGGCGTTGACCTGAACTTCACCAGCGTTGACCTGACCCTGTCGTTGGACGACTTCAGCAAGCGCATCATCGAGCCGGCCATGTCGGTCCTCGCGGCCAACATCGAGGCCGACGCGCTGAACATGTACAAGGACGTGTACCAGTCCGTGTGGAATGGCGGCTCTTCGGCCACCTACAACAAGGCGCTGGATTGCCGCGTGCTGCTTCAGCGTTCTTTGACCCCGAGCAACGACCGCACCATGCTGCTCGACCCGCAGGCCATGGCGGATGTCATCAAGGACACCAAGACCCTGTTCCAGGATCAGGCGTCCATCGCCAAGCAGTTCAAGGAAGGCATGGTGGGCCGCGCCGCTGGTTTCGACTGGGGCGAGAACACCCTGCTCCCGTCGCACCTGCGCGGCGCTTCGGCGGCCACCACGGGCGACTCCACCACCTTCATCGCCGGCAACCAGCCGATCAGCCAGATTGCCGTTCCGGCTGGCGCGGGCACGTTCAAGAAGGGTGACGTGTTCACCATCGCCAACGTGTTCTCGGCTCACGCGGAGACCAAGGCGTCCACCGGCCAGCTTCAGCAGTTCGTGGTCA
>NZ_JAUHQA010000005.1 GCF_030418295.1 Demequina muriae | reverse complement strand
AGGACAAAGTCCGTGCCGAAGCTGATGCCAAGCGCCTTGCTGCTGACCTTCGCGCTGAGCGGGTGCGCCTCCGTCCCGAGTGGCGATGTGAAGTGCCCGCAGCTTCCGCCAGTGCCGGCAAGCCTGATGCAGCCGCCGACGACCGAAGCAAAGGTGCGGCAGACATTGTTCGAGCCGCAGCAGACGCCGACGCCCAAATCCGTGGGCTCCAAGCACTCTTGAGGGCGGAAAGGCAATGAGCGACGGCGGCAAGGGCAGCGCACCGCGCCCGTATAACGTTGACCAGCAGACGTTCGCGGCCAACTGGGAACGTGTGTTCGGAAAGGGATCGAAGCCGGCCGTTCCGGCTGATCTGCCGGTTGCGATGGATAGCCAAGAGCGCAAGGAAGCGCAATGACCAGCCGGCTTAAGGACATTAACGCGACCTCCGGCGAAAAGCTCCTGGTCGCCAACAACTGGACCGCCGAGGCTGAGAAGCGCGGCACCACCGTAAGCACCAGTACATGGACGTACACGGGAGCAGGGACGCTCTCTGGCGCCTCTCTGACCGTTGCCAAGTCGGCTGTGAACCTCGCGCCGACGTGTCATGGAGTCCTGACCAACACCGTCACCCTTGCCAATGGCGAGACGCTGATCGCTGAGCGCGTTGTGTGCGTGAAGCCCCAGCAAATCGGGTCTGTTTCCGCTTAACGAATCAACCGTTTAACTGTCGAGTCAATTTTTCATGGCCGCCCCTGTAGGTAACTCCAACGCGAAGAAGGGCAAGGAGTGGTTCGACGCCCTGCGCAAAGAGTGTGTGCAGAAGGACGCGCTGCGGAAGATCGCCTCTGTCGTGGTCGAGAAGGCCATGCAGGGCGAGACGTGGGCGATTCAGGAGGTGGCTAACCGCTTTGACGGCAAGCCGGCCCAGGCG
>NZ_JAUHQA010000004.1 GCF_030418295.1 Demequina muriae | reverse complement strand
AGGGCACGAACTGGATCACCGCCCAGGTATTCGGCAAGCGTGCCGAATCGCTCGCCAAGCTGGAACTGACCAAGGGCACGCAGGTTGCCGTGACTGGCGAGCTGCGCGTGCGCGAGTACGACCGCAAGGATGGCGGCAAGGGAACGTCCGTCGAGGTCAACGCGAGCGACGTTCACCTGATCGTCGGCAAGGGCGATAAGCCCGAATCCAGCGCCCCGCGTCAGCAGCGGCAGGCACCGGCTCCGGCTGGTGACTTCGACGACTCCGAAAAAATCCCCTTCTGAGGCCACCCCATGACCCATCCCACCACGGAGCAGCGGGAGTTGTTGGAGCTAGCGGCGAAGGCTGCGGGCTATGACACCAGTCACCCGATGAACCGCGAGCGCATGGAACTTGATCCGCCCGTTCCTTCGCTCTGGATTCGCTATGAGGGCGGGACGTTCGCTACCGGCTGGAATCCTCTTGAGTCCGATGCCGACGCATTCCGGCTGGCGGTGAAGCTGAATCTGAGCGTGTTGCTCTACCCCGGCAGCCATGTCGATGTAGTAGCCGAGAACATCACGGAGGATGCCGACCGTTTTGCGGCTGAGGGCTTGGGCTCCGACCCATACGCCTCCACCCGCCGCGCCATCGTCCGCGCCGCCGCCGCCCTCACCCAAGGAGCCTGACATGAACACGACCACGACCACGCGAGGGGTGAGTGAGGCGATGGTGGATGCAATGACGGAGGCGTGGTTTGCCGGCTATGCGATGCACAGGGATTCCCCGATCCCGGAAGATGCGTGGAGCTATGGCGCGTCCCGTGCGGAAGCTGAGGTGTTCGCGCGCAAGTACATCGCCGCCCTGGCCGCCCCCGAGCCTGCCGCGCAGGGGGAGGCGGTGGCGTGGATGGTGCCGCACATCGTGAGCTTTAGGG
>NZ_JAUHQA010000003.1 GCF_030418295.1 Demequina muriae | reverse complement strand
GTCCTGGCGCGCACGCTCTGCCATCTCGTCGGCCAGCTCAGACGCCTTGTTGGTGGTCTCGTCGTCCACGGCGCGGCTGCACTGCTTGGTCAGGTGGAGCAAGGCACGCAGGGCAATGGCGCGCTCCGGGTACTTGCGCTGGCTCTCCATCAGCTCGCCCACGGAGCACTGGCGGGTGAACAGTTGATCGAGCATCCAGTGGGCGTCGGCCAAGGTTGCGATCTGGTCGGCCAGTGCCTCGCGGGGTTCGTCGCCACCGAAGCTGTCCGCCACGCTCAGCACAATCTCGCGCTGCTGATCGTCGGTCAGCGATTCGCGGGCGCGATCCATGGCCGAGTTGTCGCAGTCCGACCTGGCCAGCAGGTAGGCGTCGTGGTTGGGGATGCTATAGGCGTTCATACATGACTCCCCAAATACTGGCCGGCGAGGTCGCACAGCCACAGAACACCCAAGCCGAAGGCCAGCCACCCAGCGATGCAGGCAAAGCCCTTGGCGATGATTGAAACGGCCTCGACCAGCGTCACAGGCGGCTCAGGCGTCACGTCGCAGCAAGCCACCCCCGCCGCCTCCACAGGACTGATGAGGGCCTGCGTCTTTTCGTACTGGCGGATCGGGTAGCGCTTGGCGTGGTCCGCGTGCAGGGCCTTACGCTGCGCAATCGTCGGGACGGGCTGGTAGGGGAGGGCGGTCATGGCTGCGCTCCCACGTTGGCGAGGGCGGCTTTAGCCTTGGCAATGACATCCTGTGCGCGCGGATGCTTGCCGTAGAATTCTTCGGTGGCCTCCATGTCGATCACGCACTCGGAAAGCGCCTGGATCAGCTCGGCCACGGCTGCACGGGCCAGCTCAAGCTGCTTCATGTCAGCTTCGTAAGTGGCGCGGGTATGGGCGTGGAGTTCGCAGTCGTCAGAGCAATCGTTTGCGGTGATAAGCGCCTTGTACTCAAGGATGGCGTCATCCATCACCGCCAGCACA
>NZ_JAUHQA010000002.1 GCF_030418295.1 Demequina muriae | reverse complement strand
CACGGACTTTGTCCTGTTCATTCTGTTGGGCGATGGCCTGGAACTTGTCGGCCTGAGCCTGTTCCGCCTTCCTCGCCGCTTCGGATGCCTTCAGATTGGCGTCCAGTTGGGCCGCTCGCTGCTCGGCTTGATGCTGTAGATCACGGGAAACAGCGAGAGCCCCGCGAAAGTGCATGGCGAGCATCACCGCCGCGACCGCCAGCACGGCCAAACCTACCGACAGCCACTTGGTGAGCCGGGGGAACATTAGGACTCGGCCGGCACCGTGATGTTGTTGTCGCGCAGAATCCCTTCCAACTGGCGCACTCGGTCGCGCAGCTTGGAGGTCGTGACTTTTTCGGCCTGTAGCTCGTCCCAGATGGTCGAATACTTCTTTTCCAGCGCCTCGATGCGCCCTGCCAGCCAGTCGATCTGCTTCTGTGACGCCGCATTGATCGTGGCGTCTACCTTGAACTCGGACACCGCCGCCTGATCGGCTGCCTCGCCTACCTGACGCTTACCGCGCCCGGCGAAGTACGCGAACACGCCGCCGACAAGGAGGCCCACGTTCGTACCGATCTGTGTCCAGTCCATTAGGCCACCGCCTCAAACAGTGTTTTGTCGGCAGTGCGCCGCTTGGTCAGGCCAGCAACCCGCTGCCCGTTGTCGTGGTCCCAGCGCAAGAACTCAGCCGCAGCGCCGTCATAGTCGCCAGCGTTGAGCTTCTTCAGCAGGGTCGAGTGCATCAGGGCGTTAGCCCCGCAGTTGAAAGCGAAGTCCACCAGCGCATCGAATTGACACTGGCTGACCGGCACCTTGACCATGCCGTTCACCGCATGGACCGTGGCCGCAACATCAGCCTTCAGGAACGTATCGGCCTGCGCCTGCGTGATCGTGTCGCCCTCACGGACGCCAGCCGTATGGCCGTAGCCAATCGTCCATCTGCCGCCGCTGTCTCGGTACGCCTTAAGCCTGCACTTCTCAAAATCGCGGATCAGGTCTAGTCCGCGCTCCGAGATGTTCACTTGTCTTTCCGTGGCACGGCAGCCAAGCCGCCGGAGGGTTTGTCCACCTGACGCCAGGGACGCCCCAGCTCCGTCAGAATCTCGATCTCGCCACCCTTGTCGGCAATGCGGATGGCGATAGCGCCCACTTCCGAAGCGAACGTCTCAACGCCACCGGGAAAGATCAC